>NZ_JCACKO010000126.1:0-2229 GCF_059505445.1 Brasilonema angustatum
CTGGTTAGAGTCGATGGCGGGTATTATCCCGCGCACCTCTCTGTTAGATCCGAGCGTGCGACTTTCGCCGCACTCGGCTCCCGATGTTCTAGGATTTCTCCTTGCTCGTGTGGATGTAATTGTGACAACTTTCATGTACGGCTAGAAGGTTTTTTGTTTTCCAATTTTGGTGGTTACCATCTACATGGTGTAGGTGGACTGTTTCACCTGGTAGCGTCTTCATGCCGCAATGACCACATTTATGGTTTTGCCGTTTTAAAGCTTTAGAGGTTTCGCCGTCGTAGAGTTTGCTGTTTCGCTCGCTCCAGTACGTTATATCTCCGTCGAATGGTGACTTTTCACCTTTGACGCTGATAAATGCGTTTTCGGAGTAGGAGACTTTAGGAAATGCCTTGTCTAGCAATTTCTTGCTAGTGTATCGGTCATTTCTTCTTTCCTTATTGAATTTATCAAAGGTTCTTTTCTGTATGAAGTACAACGAGTTACGTGTCCCATTCATCTTACAGAACCTGTGATAATTCCTCCATCCTCTAACCAAGGGTGCTAATTTCTCAGCTTTGACCTCGGAACCATAGTTAGAGCAGTTAACGATAGCTTTTACTTTCTTACGGAATGCTTTAAAGTTGTCCACCGAGGGAAAACTTCTAAATTTTCCATTGCTCTGCACTTTAAAGTGCCAGCCGAGGAAATCAAAGCCGTCCGTCGAAGCGGTAATCTTGGTTTTCTTTTCACTGACATTCATTCCTCTATCTGCAAGGAACTGGTTTATCTTCTCAAGTATCTCTTCAGCGTTGTCATGGGGTCTAAGTATAATCACCATATCGTCCGCGTAGCGGATTGATGGTTCCATGATATCCCTCTCTGGAGTATTCGGAGTTATCTTCTTTTTACTATTAGTGTGATATCTGTGTATACTTTCGATGCCATTGAGCGCAATATTAGCTAAAAGCGGACTTACCACACCCCCTTGTGGGGTTCCTTGTTCAGGAAATTCTGGATTAACGCCAGCCTTAAGGCAGCGGAAAATACATCTTCTCATACCTTGTGGGGCAATGAGGTTATCCATAATGGTTTTGTGGCTTATCCTGTCGAAGCACTTTTCAATATCGAGTTCTATGACTCGTTTATTTATTCCATTTTGACTTGAGTTTAGGTTTTGAAACAGATATTTCTGTGCATCCTGCGCAGAACGTCCTGCTCTAAATCCGTAGCTCCTTGCATGGAATTTTGCTTCGTGTGCTGGTTCTAGTGCGTATTTCGCAAGGCATTGCCATGCTCTGTCCGCGATAGTAGGGACTTTTAGAATTCTGGTTTTACCATCCTTCTTGGGTATCGGGATTTCTCTTAATTTGCTATGATGCCAATTAAGGTATTTATTTTTGAGGAGTTCCTCAAGTAAAAAGCGTTCTTCAGTGTTGAGGGACGCTTTCCCATCAATACCCGGAGTCTTTTTGCCAGCGTTTAGCTGAGTTACTTGTCTAATAGCCAGTAACCGCGCAGCCTTAGATTTCAGAATCAGTTTCTGGAGTGACCGCGCTTTCCGCATGTCTTCTGCTTTAACTGCTTTGAACAACCTAACTTGTAGGCGGAACAGATTCCGTCGGAATTGCTTCCAAGGTAATTTGCTCCAAGATTCACTAGTGCCGTCACTGTGCCTAACCATGCTCTACTCCTAATGATTGTTTTCTGAACACCTCAGACCAATTACGGTCTGTCCTACCCGAATTAAAGGAATTCTGCCGCTCGTCTGGCTTACCTGGGTTTCGACCGTTCCCAAGACCTTTAACTCGTTTTTATTCGTTCCTCGGACGAGATTGTTTCGTGCCGTCAGATGGAACCACTTCAACCGCTAGAACCCCTTACTCTTACCGCTCCGCATGTAATGGTCGGCGGGATTTTATCTCTAACGAAGTCAGGGGTTTTTAATGTTATGCCCTACTTCAAGATAGGTTGCTTTTTTAGGTTCTGTTTCATCTTGTACACTTCCCATTAGCGCCAGTGTCAGCCCATAACGACCGTCTGATTGCGCCCTGTTCCCAGCTTCAGCCTGTAAAATTCCGAGTTTACTCACTGTGGGCAGGTAGGGGTTTACTCCTGAGTTTGGAGAGAAGGGCTTTCACCTTCATATCATCCGAAGTTCAACCTTTTTGCGACAGTAATCTGCTGTCTTCGGTTGGTGAGGTTATTTACGGACTGGTTACCGTGATTTACTCACAACGAATCGCACTA
>NZ_JCACKO010000127.1:0-2227 GCF_059505445.1 Brasilonema angustatum
GTGGTAGAGTCGATGGCGGGTATTATCCCGCGCACCTCTGTGTTAGATCCGAGCGTGCGACTTTCGCCGCACTCGGCTCCCGATGTTCTAGGATTTCTCCTTGCTCATGTGGATATAATCGTGACAGCTTTCATGTATTGCTAGAAGATTTTTAATTTTCCAGTTGTTGTGATTACCGTCTATGTGGTGTAAGTGTACTCGTTCTTCACTGAGCATCTTTAACCCACAGTGACCACATGCATGGTTTTGCCTTTTTAAGGCTTTAGAGGTTTCACCGTCGTAGAGTTTGCTATTGCGAGTGCTCCAGTAGGGAATATCTCCGTCAAAGGGTGATTTTTTCCCTTGTACGTTGACAAATTCGTTTTCGGAGTAAGGAACTGCTGGGAACGCCTTGCTCAGTAATTTCTTACTGGAGTATCGGTCGTTCTTTGTTTCCCTGTTGAACACCTTGAACGCTCTGCGTTGGATGTAGTATAGCGAATTTCGCGACCCGTCCATCTTACAGTAGCGGTGGTAGTTCCTCCATCCTCTAACTAAAGGTGCTAATTTCTCAGCTTTTTCTTTAGAACCATAGTTAGAGCAGTTGACGATAGTTTTTACTTTCTGACGGAATGTTTTGAAGTTGTCCACTGAGGGAGTGCTTCTGAACTTTCCGTTGTTTTGTACTTTGAAGTGCCAACCAAGAAAGTCAAAACCATCTGTCGTAGCGGTTATTTTGGTCTTCCTTTCACTGACATTCATCCCCCTATCTGCAAGAAATTGACTGATTCGTTCAAGTATTTCGTTTGCGTTATCTTCGGGTCGGAGTATGATGACCATGTCATCAGCGTACCTAATGGAAGGTTCGTAGATATCATCTGGCGATGTATTAGCAGTTATTCTGCACTTTTTCTTCTTACAATCGTTACGATGATACCTGTGTATACTTTCGATTCCGTTGAGGGCAATATTCGCTAAAAGTGGACTCACAACACCTCCTTGTGGTGTTCCCTGTTCTGGGAACTCCGGATTAACCCCGGCCTTAAGGCAACGAAAGATACCTTTCTTCATGCCTTGTGGGGCGATAAGGTTGTTCATTATGGTGGTGTGGCTTATCCTGTCGAAGCATTTTTCGATATCGAGTTCTATGACCCTTTTTTCTATTCCGTAGACCCTGGAGTTTAGGTTTGTAAATAGGACTTTTTGCGCATCGTGCGTTGAACGCCCTGGTCTAAATCCGTAGCTCTTTGCGTGGAAGGTTGCTTCGTGTGCTGGTTCTAGTGCGTACTTTACAAGGCATTGCCATGCTCTGTCTGCAATAGTGGGGACTTTCAGAATTCTGGTTTTCCCATCTTTCTTGGGTATCGGTATCTGTCTTAATTTGCTATGATGCCAATTAATGTAGTTTTTCTTGAGAAGGTTCTCAAGGGCAAAGCGTTCCTCATGGTTGAGGGATGCTTTTCCATCGATACCCGCAGTCTTTTTACCTGCGTTTAGCTGCGTTACTTGTCGAACAGCTAGTAATCTGGCGGCTTTGGATTTCAGAATCAGTTTCTGGAGTGACCGCGCTTTCCGCGTGTCTCCTGCTTTAACTGCTTTAAACACTCTTGCTTGTAGGCGGAATAAGTTACATCGGAAGTTTTTCCAAGGTAATTTGCTCCAAGATTCACTAGCATTGTTGCTGTGCCCAATCATGCTCTAACTCCTAAGAATGTTATCTGAACACCTCAGACCAATTACGGTCTGTCCTACCCGCGTTAAAGGAATTCTGTCGCTCGTCTGACTTACCTGGGTTTCGACCTTTCCCAAGACCTCTATCGCGTTTTTCTTCGTTCCCCAGGTGGGATTGTTCGTACCTTTAGGTGTAGCCAATTCGCCTGTTAGAATCCCTTACTCTTGCCGTTCGCTGATTGATCGTCGGCGGGATTTTAGCTCTAACGAGGTCAGGGGGTTTTTGTTATGCCCTGCCTTAATTCTAAGACGCTTTTTCAGGCTCTGTTTCACCTTGGATACTCCCTGTTAGCGCCAGTGTCAGCCCACAACGGCCGTCTGTTTGCGCCCTGTTCCCAGCTTCGGTCTATAAGTTTCCGAGCTTATTCGCCGTGGGCAGGTAAGGAGTCACTCTTGAGTTTAGAGGGTAGGGTTTTCACCTACATTCCAACTGGAGTTCAATTTCCCACTTATGTGGTTAATTGGTGAGTTTATTTACGGACTGATTACCGAGATTCACTCACAACGAATCGCACCA
>NZ_JCACKO010000128.1:0-2226 GCF_059505445.1 Brasilonema angustatum
ACTAGGTAGAGTCGAGAGGAGGTATTATCCTCCGTCCCTCTCTGTTAGATCCGGACATGCCCCTTTCGGTGCATCCGGCTCCCGATGTTCTAGGGTTTCCCCTTGCTCATGTGGATATAGTCGTGACAACTTTCATGTACGGCTAGGAGGTTTTTAGTTTTCCAGTTTTGATGGTTACCATCTACATGATGTAGGTGAACTTTTTCACCTGGTAACATCTTCATACCGCAATGACCACATTTATGGTTTTGCCGTTTTAAAGCTTTAGAGGTTTCGCCGCTGTAGAGCTTACTGTTACGCTCGCTCCAGTACGTTATATCTCCGTCGAGTGGTGATTTCTCACCTTGGACGTTGATAAATCCGTTTTCGGAGTAAGGAACTTTTGGAAATGCCTTATCTACCAAAGTTTTACTTGAATAGCGGTCATTTCTGTTTTCCTTGTTGAACTTATCCAAAGTTCTTTTCTGAATGAACCACAGCGAGTTTCGCGAGCCATCCATCTTACAGAACCTGTGATAATTCCTCCATCCTCTAACCAAGGGGGCTAATTTCTCAGCTTTGACTTCGGAACCATAGTTAGAACAGTTGACGATAGCTTTTACTTTCTTACGGAATGCTTTGAAGTTATCCACTGAAGGGGCACTTCTGAACTTTCCGTTGCTTTGAACTTTGAAGTTCCAGCCAAGGAAATCAAAGCCATCTGTCGCTGCGGTTATCTTTGTTTTCTTTTCACTGACATTCATCCCTCTCTCTGCAAGGAATTGGTTTATTCTTTCAAGTATCTCGTTTGCGTCGTCTTCTGGTCTTAGTATGATAACCATGTCATCTGCATAGCGGATGGATGGCTCCATGATGTATTTCAGTGGAGTTTTTGGCGTTAATTTGTACCTATTGTCCACATGACATCTATGTATACTTTCGATTCCATTAAGCGCAATGTTAGCTAATAATGGGCTTACCACACCACCTTGAGGGGTTCCTTGTTCAGGAAAGTCAGGGTGTAATCCTGCTTTGAGGCATCGGAAGATACCGATCTTCAAACCTTTTGGTGCTATCAGATTATTCATGATAGTTGTGTGGCTTATCCTGTCGAAGCATTTCTCAATATCGAGTTCTATAACTCTCTTATTTATTCCGTTGGCGTGGGAGCTTAGATTATTGAACACTTGTTTCTGGGCATCGTGCGCAGAACGTCCTGCTCTGAATCCATAGCTTTTAGCGTGGAAGGTTGCTTCATGTGCTGGCTCTAGGGCATATTTTGCAAGGCACTGCCATGCTCTGTCTGCCATAGTAGGGACTTTTAAGATTCGGAAAGTTCCGTCTTTTTTGGGTATTGGGATTTCCCGTAATTTGTTATGATGCCACTTATTACTGTTGGACTTGAGGAATTCCTCAAGTGCTAGGCGTTCCTTAAAATTTAGGGACGCTTTGCCATCTATACCCGCAGTCTTCTTGCCAGCATTTAGCTGAGTTACTTGTCTGATAGCCAGTAATCGTGCAGTCTTGGATTTCAGAATCAGTTTTTGGAGTCCCCGCGCTTTCCGCATGTCTCCTGCTTTAACTGCTTTATACAACCTTGCTTGTAGGCGAAACAGATTACGTCGGAATTGCTTCCAGGGTAATTTGTCCCAAGATTCACTAGTGTCGTCACTGTGCCCAATCATGCTCTACTCCTAATGATTGCTTTCTGAACACCTCAGACCAATTACGGTCTGTCCTACCCGAATTGAGGGAATTCCGCTTCTCGTCTAGCCTACTTGGGGTTCGACCGTTCCCTTGACCCTCAGTTCGTTTTTATTCGTTCCCTCGGTAGATTGTTAGTTCCGTTAGATGTAGCCATTTCAACCATTGGATTCCCTGGACTCTTACCGTTATTACGCCTATGACACGGCGGGAATTAGCTCCAATGAAGTCGGGGGATTTTATGTTGCGCCCCGCTTAAGCTTTGGTTGCTTTTTTAGGCTCAGTTTCATCATAGGAACTCCCCGTTAGCGCCAGTGTCGTTCCGCAACGAACGTCTGGTTGCGCCCTGTTCCCAGCTTCATCCTCCGAAAACCGAGTTCGGTCAATGTGGGCAGGTAGGGAGTCATACCTGAGTCTGGTAGACGGGACTTTCACCCGTATCAGACCGAGAGTTCAACCTTTTGTTGGCAGTAATCTGCTGCCGGGTTGGTGAGGTTATTTACGGGCTGGTTACCGTGATTCACTTCACAACGAATCGCACAG
>NZ_JCACKO010000129.1:0-39133 GCF_059505445.1 Brasilonema angustatum
ATCAATAGCAGAATTTTGACCGACAAAATAGGATAACAGAACAGCTTGGGTATTATTTGTAGCGAGATTGTGAATTTGTTTGATAAACTCCTCTGCTCGAGGAAGTGGATAATGTTCGTATCCAACTTTTTGACTGGTATTGATTCTGTAAATTTCCCAGTATCTAGATAATACATCCATAGCGAGTGCATACTCCAGGATAACCAATCTCACATAGTTGCACTCTATATATAAGCGCCCGCGTTTTTAACTTATGCAGTTCTTTTAAGAAACAAAGGGAACGCTTAACGCTTAACGCTTAACAGAAAAGAACGGCGATGGTTTACAATCCTAAATCCACAGCAATGCGATGAGCGCACGCAAACCCAGAAAACGCCACTGCATTTAAACCCTGACCGGGAAACGTACTATCCCCCACACAATAAAGTCCTGGGATAGCCGTTCTGTTAAACGGCATCCCCAGCAACCCGCGTAACTTCCTGCGGGGAATTGGCCCGTAAGTTCCATCCTGACGACCTAAAAAGCGGCGATGGGTTAGAGGCGTCCCCACCTCCAGATAATCCAACCCCGCATTCAAACCAGGAAAAATCTTCTCCAGACGGTCAATAATTCGCCAAGCTGCTTCTTCCTTCTTCACCTCGTATTCCTTTGCACACAGTCCTTGCCATTCATCAATCCAGTGAGGTGTAAAGGCGTGAATAATGTGATGTCCTGCTGGCGCTAAATCTGGGTCAAGCAAAGTCGGGATAGACACAAATAAAGTCCCTTCCGGTTCTGTCATCTTTTCCCAATCTTCTAACACGATATGATGACACTCCGTCCCCTTTGGCAAAACTTCTGCCTTCAATCCCATGTGTAAACTGAGAAAACTGGGTGATTTTTGATAGCGTTCCTGCCAGTTTCTTTCACCAAAAGAAAATTCTTGTTGAGTTAGTAATTTTTGAAATGTATCCCAACGTGTTGCATTGGACACGATGCGTTTTGCATGGTGGATTTGACCGTTAGCCAGTTGTACTCCCACAGCGCGTCTGTTTTCTATAATAATTTTTGTTACCCTAGCTTGGTACTGGATCTGACTACCTGCTTTAACAAGTCCCTCTACTAATTTTTGGGCAATTTGTCCCACGCCCCCTTTAGGATAGTTAACTCCTCCATAGTGCCTGTCAGAAAATACCATCCCAGCATTTATCATTGGTGTCATATTAGCTGGTACCACCGACCAGCAATAACACTCCATATCTATAAATTTCAACAACTCAGGATCTTGAATATAGCGTCGGGCTATATCTCCAGCATTCTGGGGCAGATACTTTACCAAACCAAGACATGCTAAAGGATGCTGAAAAAATACACGCATTAAATAGCGGGGTTCTTCTAGGGACAGCAAGTCCATGCTGTTGAGACAACCAAAGACTTTCCAGCATTCGTCATAAAATCGACGAATCCCTTGGCTTTCATTAGGAAAATACGCAGTCAAATTTTGTAAAAATTTTTCATACACTCTATCTACCTTTAGGTTTAACCCGTTAGGCAGATGATAGTGAATTTGTACTGGATCGGAAATCACTTCTAAGCTAACGTTAACAGCTTGCAAAGCACGAGTGAGTAAGTTGGTGGTACCGTTCTGCCCAAACCCAAAAATCATCGACGCCCCAACATCAAAGCAATAGCCTTGCCGTTCAAAGTAACCCGCACTACCTCCTGGAATGAGATAACGTTCTAGTACGAGTACCTTAGCACCTTTTGCCGCCAGCTGAGTTGCTGTGACTAAGCCACCAATACCAGATCCAATGACGATAACATCACTCTGCATGCATTTTTATTTTTTGTTATTTGTCGCTTGTCCTTTGTTTTAGTAAATCATCATAAGACTTGTATTTGATTTTTGCGAAGCTTCGTACAGTTTTATCAGTTATCAAGTACCCGCAGTACCAGTGATCAATTGTTCACCCTTCGGGTTCGCCAGTCGCCTGCGGAGGGAAACCCTCCCGCAGCGCTGGACTCACTGTTTACTGTTCACTGTTCACTGTTAAGCGTTCCCTATTACAAAAAAGAGGGAAAAGCCTGCTACCGCTGGCCAATCCCGTCTGCCGATCCTTAAAGAGAGGAGAACACTGAAAATACAATATAACCTTGATTGAGAATATATGTCAACTACTAATGAAAAAATATTTCAATAACATTTTGGCGTGATAATTATAGCAGTGAGTTGCACACAAAAAAAGTATTATGATGTTTCAGTTGTTATACCATATAGAAAAAGCCCATTTCTGGCTATGACGCTACAATTGCGTGTTTATGTCCCGCCCCATCCCCTAATCAAGCACTGGTTAGCAGTTGCCCGTGATGCTGCCACACCCTCCGTATTATTTCGCAGTGCGATGACTGAGTTAGGACGTTGGTTGACTTACGAAGCTGCTAGAGAGTGGTTGCCAACTCAAGAAGCAACAGTGCAAACCCCTTTGGATGTCAGCCCAGCAACTTTAATAGATCCAACGGTTCCAATGGCAGTGGTACCGATTCTGCGAGCTGGGTTAGGATTACTAGAGGGAGCACAAACAGTGTTACCTTTGGCGTCGATTTATCATCTTGGTTTAGTGCGAGATGAAAAAACACTCCAACCCTCTACTTACTTAAACAAATTGCCAGAAAAATTCCAACCGCAAACGCGAGTGTTAGTCACCGACCCAATGTTAGCCACTGGAGGGTCGATGATGCATGCAATGGCAGAATTAACACAACGGGGTATTGATCCAGCCCTAACGCGGATTGTATCTGTGGTAGCAGCTCCGCCAGCTTTACAAAAACTGAATGATGCTTATCCAGGTTTAATTGTTTACACAGCGACTATCGACGCAACAGTTAACAATCAAGGATTTATCATACCAGGATTAGGAGATGCAGGCGATCGCATCTTTGGAACATAAGCTAGTATGCAGCTAAGACAGCATGAGGAGCAAAAACAACCCAACAGATGCAGCGTTTCTTCAAGGCAGTAAAATTATGAGTCAGCAAGATAGTTTCGCAAGTGGTTTTTTTGCCGGAGCAATTTTCGGTAGTGTCGTTGGTGGTATTATCGGTACGCTTGTTGCCACAAGACGTGATCCAGAACAAATCCTAGAGGAAGAACCTCAAACAACCACCAACTTAACAGAAGCTAGAAAAGCAGCCAAAAGGCGTCAGATGAGAGCTTCGGAAAATGAGAATATGGAAATGGAAGTGGCACGGCGATCGCTTGAAGATAAAATCGCCCAGCTCAATGCCACAATAGATGAAGTCCGACAGCAGCTAGGGAATGTGAATGGCAATTCAGAGCAGCTGATTCACGAACGTTCTTCGTCGCGTAGCGAGTAGTTACGCTAACCTAGAGCATTGGACTTAGCGCAAATCTCACCAACTACAAAGGGCAGAGTCTTCATTATGGAGACATGCACAATCTCAACCGCCATTTGACTTAGCCTCATTTAAAATCGAAGATAAGACCGCATTTGACACTTCGTAGGAAATCAACCAATCCATGAATTTACTGGTTACCACACTGAGCACATTCATACAAATTTATAGTACTCTACTGATTATTAGAGTCCTCTTAACATGGTTTCCCAGCATCAACTGGTATAATCAACCGTTTGCAGCGTTAAGCCAGATAACCGATCCCTATCTGAATCTGTTCCGTTCAATCATTCCCCCATTGGGCGGTATTGATTTTTCACCGATATTGGCTTTTCTATTACTCAACGTATTAAGCGGTTTGCTCTCTTATCTCACCATTTCATTTGTTGGTTAAGTCTAAAGTCGAGATATATGAATTTCTGTAGAGACGCAGGTAGACAACGTCTCTACATCTTCATGCTGTGCAACTACTTACGCACTTGAGCGCTAAATCCAGCCGCCTTGAACTTCTTCAACTTCAAAGGTTCAGGCTGGTTTGCTGCTACAGAAATCCTCAATTCAAAATCACTAATACCTGGTGGAATTTCCTGGATAGAACCAAGACGGTTACGGTTTTCCATGACAGAATTATTGTTAGCATCATAAATGCGCCCAAAAATATCTGCATCGTAGACAGTTTTGTCCGTGCCATTTTGGGCTTTGCCTGTGACTATAAAGCAATTTGCTGCCATAGTTGTACCACTTGTCACAGATCCTTTTCCTATTTCTGATGGACATTTGTGATAGGAAAGCTCAGAGAGTTTTATCTGTGTCAGCGCTAGAGCACTTGGCGTAAACACCCACGATACAATTCCTATGATACAGGAAATCAAAATCACCCTAAATAATCTTGAGTACTGAATCCTCAATCTTGAGTAATTGTTTGTAAATAAGGGCACAGAATTTAAGAACGATAGTAGGCTATTTTTCTTTTGCATATCTCCAACAACAAGAATAACAAAACAATGCACCGATAAAAAGGCTGCGACTAACTTAGCAGAGGCAAAAGCACCATTGCGGTATATTTCAACCTCAGCTTACCTGAAATTAGCTCTCAAGCGATTGGATAGTTGTTTTAAAGTTTTGTAATAATTATGATAGATAAAACTCTTAATTGCTATATAGCGTATGAGTCCAGATGAGATAAAAGCAGTCTTGCAAGCAGCGTTTGATCGTTGTGATGTCGCAAGCTGTCCCCTCTCAGATGAGCAGAAACAGATATTACTGCAAATCTTAGAGCAAATCAAGGGGTCTCAAACTGGTGTGTCTGATAGCGCTAATCCCCTAGACGAACTAACAAAAGAGGAATTGCAAGCATTTTTAGAGTTCTTCAAAGCACAAGAACAACAAAACGGCTCATGGAAAGCGCAATTGCTCAACGACTGGCTAAATGAAAATGACTCAGGTGCAGTACAATTTATTCGCGATCGCTATGGGTTACCCTGGCTAAATCGTATTGAGCCATATCACTTTGACAAGTATTTTACTGAGGATGTTCTCAAGCTGAAAGTGGGCGATCGCATTGAAATTTGCAACGCTCTTTGGGAATGGGTACAAGATAATGGTCCTTGCACCCCAGAATGGTATTCTTGTATTGTCATTAATGTTAATGAAATAAGCGATCGCGATTCTTCCTCAACCAACTGCATCGTCCGCTTCTACAACGGTGCTGAATTTGAAATTCAAGGTATGTACGAATGGAATCGCGTTCATTGGCGAACAGGGAGTTAACAATTCAAAATGGACTGCGTCCCGCTGCGCTAACAAAATTTGGAATCTCCCCCACATCACCTCATTACCCCGTTAATCTTCATAAACCCAAATGCTGTCTCAAAGCTTGGCGCATCACCTCTACGGGAACTGTATCCTGTTGTAACCAGATTTTTAATGCTGCTGCACCTTGTTGAACGAGCATTTCCAGTCCATCAATTGCAATAGCGCCCACCTGCTGCGCTTGTTTGAGAAATTTTGTTGGGTTGGGGGTGTATATCAAATCGTAGGCGATCGCCCCCGCTGGTAAATTTGCCATTTCCTCTGCACTCAAAGGTGATTCCTCAACCTTGGGATACATCCCGATGGGAGTTGTGTTTACCAGCAGGTTTGCTTGTGGAATGAGTTTTGGTAAAGAATCCCAAGTGTGGACGTGTAAATTATGCGACTCCCGAAAATCACCCCAACTCTTCTGGAATTCTTCTAACTTTTGGGCGTTGCGCCCAACAACAAAAATCTTCTCACAACCTAATTCCGCACAACCTGCAACAACTGCTCTTGCTGCGCCACCGTTACCTAAAATCACAGCTACTGTCTGACTCCAATCCTGATTATACCTTGTTCGCAAAGGAGCGAGAAATCCTTCTCCGTCAGTGTTTGTACCAATCCATTTGTTATCTTTCCGACTTACTGTATTGACTGCTCCTATAGCTTTGGCGATCAATGAAATTTCTGAAAGCAAAGGCAATATTGTCTGTTTATGGGGAATTGTAATGTTAAAACCGACAACACCAACAGCGGCAAATCCTTGAATAGCGATTTCTAAATTTTGTGGTTCTATGGGAAAAGGAACATAGACGTAATTGAGTCCCAAGTGGGTAAGTGCAGCATTGTGCATCACTGGTGATAGTGAATGTTCCACCGGATACCCAATCACTCCGAGTAATTTAGTTTTGCCTGTAATCATGAGTTTGTCAGAAGTTATTTGTTATTAGTCATTATTAACTTTCATGACTTCGTTAGAATCATTTACAGGTACTTAACATTTCTTTATATCATGCAGGCAACAACAGCCCCCTCTACAACCCCAATTCCCGGTAAATATTGGCAGTGGCGAGGGCACAGCATTTATTACGTCAAAGCGGGAGAACCAAAAATTCAACGTCCTCCCTTATTATTGGTACACGGTTTTGGTGCATCTACAGATCACTGGCGCAAAAACATCAGCGGATTGTGTAACGATTTTGAAGTTTTTGCCATTGACCTTTTGGGATTTGGGCGTTCTGCGAAACCTAAACTAGAATACAGCGGTGACTTGTGGCGTGACCAGCTCAATGAGTTTATCACAGAAGTGATTGGTCAAAAAGCAGTGTTAGCAGGTAATTCCCTGGGAGGGTATGCAAGCTTGTGTGTTGCAGCACAACGCCCTGATGCAGCAGCAGGTTTGGTTTTGCTCAACAGTGCTGGTCCTTTTAGCGAAAACCAGCCTTCACCAGAACCAGAAGCTTTGCAATCTGAAATTCAGCCTCCCAAGCCAAACGAAAAGCTACAAAAACTACTGGGTGAAATTGTTAAGTGGATTTTGCAACAGCCTTTAGCCCAGTTTCTCTTATTTCAATACATCAAACAACCTTGGGTGATTCGCCAAACTCTAGAGAAAGTTTATCTTGACAAAAGCGCCATCACAGACCAATTAGTAGAAGAAATTTATCGTCCTGCTTGCGACTCTGGGGCTATGGATGTATTTTTGTCTGTGTTTAGCACTCCTCAAGGGGAAAAAGTTGATACCCTGCTCAAGCAATTAACTTGTCCTCTGTTACAGTTGTGGGGAGAAGCTGATCCTTGGGTTAATGCCAGAGAACGTTCAAAGAAGTTTCGGCAATACTATCCTGAATTAACAGAATACTTCTTGCGGGCGGGTCATTGTCCTCATGATGAGATACCAGATCAGGTGAACCGGTTGTTGAGTGAGTGGGTTTTGTCTACAGTGGTGAGTTCGTCGTGATAGTCTGCCTTTGAAACCTTAGTACTGTACTTCATTTATTTGCAATGTGTTGTATTAAGTTGTGAATAGAAAATTACAGTAAGTGATCGCTTCGCTGATCACTTGCTTTTATTTATACATTTTTTTACAAAAGATATTTTGTAACATTCAAGTCAGGAGGACTACGACCAGCAATAGATAAAATATCAAATTATGAATCTGGGTGCAAAAACTTCGTATTTCGCGTCTGGTACAAGTTAATATCAAAAAAAAGAGTAGCCAGCAAATAGTTTTATGACAACATCACCGACTGTAGCAAAACGATATATTGAGCAGCGGGATAAAGGCTTCTGGATTGAAGGGACTCGTGTTTCTCTTGATTCAGTTGTTTACGCTTTCTTGAATGGTGAGTCTGCTGAAAGTATTGCCCAAAACTTTCCATTACTCTCCCTAGAACAGATTTATGGTGCTATTGCCTTTTATCTTGCCAACCGAAAGCTAATTGATGTCTATTTGAAAGAAGGTGAAAAAGAGTTTGAGAAATTGCAACAGTCTCTGCGAGAGAAAAATCCGTCTTTGTATGAGAAGTTGAAAGCGGCTCTTATGCAAAAGCAGAGCAAGACATGACGACAGTTCGATTTCAAGCGGACGCCGATCTCAAGCAGGCAATTGTAACTGGTACGATACGCAGAGAACCAAATATTGATTTTCAATCAGCTAATACAGCAGGGCTTGAGGGTAAGACAGACAAAGAGGTCTTAGCCATAGCAGCACTCCAAGAGAAAATTCTTGTAACTCACGACCGCAAAACTATGCCTGTTGAGTTTGCTAAATTTATAATGTCACAAACCAGTTCAGGAGTTTTAATTATTTCCCAGAATATGCCAATTAGTGACGCAATTGAAGCACTTATCCTGATTTGGGAAGCTTCTACCGCCGAGGAATGGATTAATCAGATAATGTCTCTTCCTTTATAATCGTTGTTTCCGCAATGAATCATTTTGAATTTTGACAATATGACTTTTATCTTTATAATTTGACTTTGTGACTTTCTTTTAAATATAATGCGTGTCGTGTGGCAGTAATATAGCGATCACAAAGGAGCACAGTACCCTTTAAGCGCTCTCATTCAGATTTCTATTCTACAACGTCAAAAATCGCAAGCATTTGACGGACAGTTACGATTTTTATACCTTCTACTACAACCAGATGCAACAAATCACGCTTATCCCCTGTAACCAGATAGGTGGATTTCCCTGCTATGGCAGTAGCAATGATTCGATTGTCGGCAGGATCATTGGAATATTCCACGTCAGGCAATTCATTTACAACTTCAGCATGATTCCGTAACCCTGTAACCATTATCGTAGCTTGAGAATCATTAATATACTTTTTCAGTTTAGGATAACAGAGAACACGCTCAAGCTCCTCCAACTGTTCTGGTGAGGTGACAAGGGTATATTTTCCTTCGTCCCACGCACGATAAAGTAAATAGGGCAAAGACTGCTTATTCAGCAGTGAACTAACCAGTACATTGGTATCAAGAACGATGCGCTGCACGTGTGGCACTCACCGCTTCATCAATAACCGACTCAATTTCTTCAGAAGGAAAAGCCGTATTACGATCATGCACTTCCTGAATGGTAGATCGGAAAATTTTCTCCTGAACTGCTTTTTCTATGAAATCAGATATATCGCTGTCACCATGCTCCGCCAGAAACCTGTGTAGAGCTTCATTTGTCTCTTCTGAAACAGTGACAGACCAATTTATCATAATTGCATTTTTATATAGGGCATCTATTAGTTTTGATAAGGCAATTATAACATTGTTTTTGTGTTTCAATAGAAGGCGATCGCCTTTTGCGTAGTTCCTCCGAAGCATCGCTTTTTGTTATGTCATAGCGTTAAGCTAAAATAGCCTTAGAATCTTGCCAAGTTTAGACCGATGCAATTAGAAGATTATTTTGACTTTTTGTCACCCGATGATATTCGCCTCAAAGGACATCGCATTGGGATTGACAATGTGCTTGATTATTACTTGGAAGGATACACAGCGGAAGAAATTACAGCCAATTTGCCTACTCTGGGGTTAGAGCAGATTCACGCTACAATTACTTACTATTTGCACAATCGTGTTCAGATGGATGCTTATTTGTCACGTTTGACAAACAGTCGTGAACAGCATTACCAAGAATGGGCTGCTAATCCTTCACCTTTGGTACAACGCTTAAGAGTATTAAAAGCTGAAAGAATTCAACCGCAGGTAAATGCTTGGTGAAAGTGCGTTTTTTACTCGATGAAAATTTGTCGCCTCGTTTTAAGGTAGCTGTTCTTCGTCTAAATCCTGCAATAGATATTTTGCGAGTCGGTGAGAGTAATGCACCAGAACTGGGAACACAAGACCCAGATGTGTTGCGTTATCTGGAATTATCACAACGTTTGTTAGTGACGGACAATCGCGCTAGTATGCCACAACATGTAGAGTTCTGCCAGGTCGTTGAGGCTTTGTGTGATGTCGGGACGTTCATCTAAGAGCAGACGTCGCCTGATACCGTTTCACTTTAAGGTTGATACAAATGGGGAGCAGGGAGCAGGGAGCAGGGGGAAACAATTAGAAACCAATCATTTGTATCAGGGATTTCGTGAAATGGTATGAGTTGCAAAGTAGGCATCGCGCTCTTAAAATTTTTGAGCCAGATTAATTGCTGTAGCTAACAATACCTTCGCCAAAATAAGAGCCTACAAAAATTTTGACAAAAGTGGCAAAATGACCCATATACAAGCGTTTAGCTGACCTTGTAGCATGGATTCTCAAACCCTTTATACTGCAGGCAATACCTTAAAAAAACCTTGCAGGAAACCTTGAAGGAATTTTTAAGACTTATTGTTTTTGCCAAGCCTCAGAGAAAAGGGAGTTAATACATCAACTCACCCTCGTAAATTGGCGAAGGTATTGACTAAGTTTTAGGTTTTTAAAACTCCAATGATAAGTTTGAAGTATATTTTGACCACTTGGGTCGTGAACTATATCCTATTCTCTTTGTCCAAGTTTTGGGTAAAAGCACACACATCGCGTGAATTAGGGAATGAGGTAAAGAAATGTATATTTCTTTGACAAACTGCATAAATCCCCAACTAACCTCAGATAAATCAACAAATAGTCTGTGATTAAGTCTAATAAGTTCACTACTAGGAGTACTTAATGAATAATATCTACACCACCAGAAAAGCTTGGATGAAAAAAATCACTCGTCTAGTACCACTTTTTTTGGGGGTAAGTGTAATAAATGTAGCAGGTATTTGTTTATCAACCACTCAAAAAGCGGAAGCACTAACAGCATCAGATTGGGTAGGAACATGGATCTGTAATAACGACGGTCAATCTCCAATACAAGTAAAGTTCTGGTTGCATTATGGTTTGGTCATAGGGCAAATAGGTGATGATTCTTGGGCTGTTAAACAAAGACCTTACGATCCTTCAATCGACCCTCTTACTGAGCGCAAAGATCACGTACTGCCTCTATCTGTTCAGAGCAATCAAACGCAGTGGTTTTTAGCAATGCATACATGGGATCAGCACTATGCTAGTGGCTTTTCAAAATGGAATGGTAGTGTTTATGGGATGTTCTGCACTCGTCAATAGAAATTTAGTCAACTGCTCTATTTAGTTAAACATTGTCCTCTTATGTAGAGTACAAAGTTGAGGATCATACCAAGTTGCAATCAAAGGTAGCACCTGTCATTGTGAGCGAAACGAAGTGGAGCGTTCGCGGCAGCGTGTCCCCTTGGGACTCAGCGTGTCCGTTCGGCTTCGCGGTGCCGCACGCTCAGGACTCAGCAATCTCCCCTAATCACAAACTACTACAACAGAACGCAACTTGGTATCACACCTTGCGTCTGGGTTACCCCTCTGGACAACCTCATTTAACCTTGTCCACTCAGCTAGAATACAAAGTTAAAATTGTCCCCTATACGTGAAAAGTGGATAAAGTACAGATAAGAAATCCTAATTGATAACGGACAAAGTTCTATACAGATGTGGACATAGTTGAGGTCGGGCGATGTCATCGCCCTCTGGGCGACCGCAGGGCGACCGAATTTTTATTTATTTAATACGCTAGCCGTCAGAGTTTCTGCGGTTTTTTCGATAGCTTTGCTAAATGCTAGGGTGGCGATCGCCGCTGCTGTGAGTGTTGCAGGTTCCATAAACTAGCCCCGAAACCCTCTGGGGAGAACCTATGCCCTGCAGGGCACGCTGCGCTAACGGTTCCGCTAGCCCCTAAGGGGGCGCTGCGCAAACGCTAACGCCAGTCGCCTGCGGAGGGAAAACGCCACATGCTACCCTACGGGAAGCCGCCTCCGGCGTCTACAAGCCGGGAAACCCGTCCAACGCACTGGCTCCCCTCCCGCAGCGCTGGTCTCACCTGTCGGGCATCCCTCTCCTTAAGGAGAGGGAAAGATTTTAGCTACGCTAAAAGCGAGGGTGAGGTTCATAATTCTGAATAATTTTTATAAAAATCTGCTTTTTGTGGTCTAATAAACCGTGCAAAAAGCAGATTTTGTTTCATAGGAAGGTTTAGTGCAAGTTTTCCAAACCATAAGTAACTACACCGTCGCTCACTGGAGTTTCTGATAAAGTTACAACAAAATCTTACGGTACAAGCGGTGTAGCAAAGTTTGCTTTCGAGACATCCTCTATCTAATCTTTGCTTTCCTGCATACTTCTGACTAACTTTGTCACCAGCTTTCTTGGTGTAAATCTTACGGATTCAGCTAGTATCTTATTTTTAACACCAGGAATGACAACACTTCTGCCTTCTAATAAGGCGCGATAGCCAATCTTGGCTACGGTTTCTGCATCCATAATCTTTTGACCACTGACGAGCTTTGAGTCTTCCATAGCGGCTCTTTGTTGAAAATTAGATTCAGTTGGTCCTGGACAAAGAGCAGTTACGGTGACACCTGTACCGTCTAATTCATTGGCGATCGCTTCCGAAAATGATAAGACATAAGCTTTAGTAGCATAATAAACTGCCATCAAAGGTCCTGGTTGAAAGGCAGCAGTCGAGGCAATGTTTAATACTCTGCCAAAGCCTTGCTTAACCATATCTTTGAGGAAAAGTTTAGTCAAATGGGTGAGACACACCATATTCACCTGCATCATTTGCAATTCAGGTGCTAACTCAAGTTTGTGAAACAATCCATAGGTAGCAAAGCCAGCATTGTTCACTAGTACATCAACTTTGATAGCTTCTTGTTGTAGCTGTTGGAAAATTTCCTCTGCAGCTGTTGGTATGGATAAATCCTTGGCTATCACCTTGACTGCAATACGAAATTTTTGTTTAAAGTCATTTGCAATTTCAGCGAGCTTGCGTTCGTTTCTGGCGACTAACACCAAATTGTAACCATCATCGGCAAATAATTTAGCCAATTCGTAGCCAATTCCACCAGATGCGCCAGTAATAAGAGCGGTTTGTTGTCGATTACCCTGGTTTGTTCCGTTCATAAATTTTCTCCTAAAATAAGTCGTGAGTTGTTTGTAACTCAGAAAAACCAACCATAAGAATGCAACCCTTTACCCAACATATTCACTCCTAGATAACAAATCCACACCACGACAAAGCCTGTAGCAGCTAAAATTGCCGGACGACGCCCTTGCCAACTACGAGTTATGCGTGCGTGGAGATAGGCGGCAAAGATTAGCCAAGTGATTAAAGCCCAAGTTTCTTTGGGGTCCCAACTCCAGTAAGAACCCCAAGCTTCGTTTGCCCATACTGCACCAGCAATAATTCCAATCGTCAGCAGGGGAAAACCCAACCCAATGACGCGGTAGCTGATATTGTCGAGAGTTTCGGCGAGAGTTAGGCGCTGTGGTGACAGGGGTTGAGAATTTGTGATTAAGGCTTGTTTGCTGGCTTCCACCACAGAATCGAGTTTTTGGATTGGGGTTGTGAGTACTGCCAAGCCAGCTGCGGTATTATCGTTGCGATGCGCCTTGGACGTCACGATCTGCGTATCAGGGAATGCTTTATTAATACTTTCAGTGTCAATAGTATTACTCACAGCAGCTACTTTTGGTTGAGAAACTGGCTGACCGGCTTTGTGCAAGCGGTAACCACCAATACCAATAGAGCTACCTTGTAGTTGTATATTCTGACCGCCACTGACGATTAAAAAAGCGATCGCCAGCAGCGAACCCACCATTAAAGCTGCATAACTGAGCATCATAACGCTCACGTGCATCATCAGCCAATTGGATTTGAGAGCTGGCACTAAGGGTTCTGCACTCTGCATTGATTCTGGTAAAGTTAACGCTGCAAATCCAGTAATCCCCATTGCCACAGGTGCTGTCACTACCCCCACAAGATGGCTACGACTCCTATTTTCAGCAATCAGATGGATAGTGGTTATGCCCCAAGCTAAGAAAAACAGTGATTCATAAAGATTACTCAAGGGAAAGTAACCTGCTTCTAGCCATCGTGCTCCTAGTAAAGTTGCAGTACACAGGTTTGCGATCGCCATCCCTGCTGTTCCCAAAGTTGATAGATAAGGTATGCTCTTAAATGCTGTCCCCACCCAGTAAACTAGCATAGTCATAAATAGGGTGGCAAACGCTGTATTATCCAAAAAGTTTTGTAATACAAGCAGATTCATTTTATCTTTTCCTCAAACGAACACGATTGGGTGTTAGCGCAGCGTTGCCGTTAGGCAATAAGAAGTCCTGTTTTTTCCAGAATACAAACTGCTGGATGAATGAACCCAGGCTTGTTGTTGTTCACAAGCCAAGCCTAGGAACGAATTTTTGGATGTAAAGCATCCAAACGAGTAGTCTTAGAAAGTCTTCACAAATTCACTCAGCGCTTTCTTATCTTCATCGGACAGTTCTGAGCCAAAAGTATGACCCTTGTCCTCAATGAAGTCGGGAGACTTGTTTGCTCTTAAAAGCACCCGTCCAAGCTTACCCTTAAGTCCACCTTCAGGTTTTAAGTCCTTGAAGAGGTTTACGAGATTAAGATCTGTGACTGCTTCTCTGGGATTAATGTTTGCCAGCAAATCAACAGGCATTCCTTCAGGAACGGGAATCTTAATGATTCCCTGCTGAGAAAGCGCCAACTTGCTTTTCTGAGTTGTCCTACTGATAATTCCCTCACGTTTTTCAGGCGACAGCAGTTTTTCCATCGCATCGTTGTAGGCATCTATACGTCCTTCAACTGACGGATCTTCGTTATATTTGCCTAAAGAGTTGTTGTGGAGATATGGTGCTGTTGCCCAGACGCTTATAAGCGAAGGTGTCCGATAATATCCCACACCACCAGAAGGCACCTCAAATTCGATGGGTTTGTTTTTGTCCAAGGGGTTATCCAGTGTCAATGTACCTGGTGACGGCTGTTCCTTGTACGTCTTAGACGAGAACTGTTCCCAGATATGTCCTTTGGTTGCATTTGTCCCCAAAGCACGACCAGCATTGGTGCCAATGAGTGTAACTGGGTAACGTTTATCATCAGACAAGAAGTTGTGATCTAAGAAATCACTACTGAGGACAGATTCTATGTACCACTGCTTTGCCTTTTCTGGGTCAACAGCAATTTCAGCAGAAGGCTGTTTGCTGGAATGACAGGTTGCACAGCTCTGGGCAAAAACAATCTTACCGCGTTTGAGAAGTTGTTCATCCTTGGTCAGGAAGGCTTCACCTCCAGGCGCTTGGGCGAGATGCATCGGCTTGATAGTTTTCAGGAATGCTTCCATATCTGGCATGCGTGCTTCTGTGTTGTTCCAGTCTTGGCACTCCTTTCTCGCCTTTTCGATGTCAAAAGGTCGTTGTGGTTTTCTGCCCAACACAGCATCATGAAGACTCAGCCAATAATCGCCGCACATACCGATGTTGACGTAGACGCGCAGTGATGCTTTTGCCACACCTATAGAGTCTGCGCCATCTTTGAGGATGTGATTGACGTCCTGGGTGGAACCATCGTTCATGACTTCTGGGTGTTTGGGGCGATCGCCCAAATTAAAAATACTATTAACCACATTTGGGTTATTGATATGATCCGTGGCAATGCGAGAAGTGTCAGAGGTTCCCGGTTTTTGTGTGTTAAGCACTTGCCATCTAAAATCATCTGGCTTGAGTTTGGCATCAAATAAGGCGTTTTCCTTGATGTACTGGTTACCCAAAGCTGGCACCAAGTTTTCCCATTTCGGGTGTACTGGATCTTTGGGTGGTTTGAGGGGGTTAAACGCTACGTGACAGATAGCACAAGACTGCCCAATTCGGTAAGGAGGCTCGATTTGTGAGTCTTGTTTATACTGTTTCGGGTCCCATTTGACAGGGTCGAAGTTCGGGTTCTTGAACTTACGCAACCCGATGATGCCACTTGACTCTGGATCTTTGCACTTATCCAACAACAAACCGTACTCATCTGGTTCTGTTGCTTTTTCACATCCTGGATCGTTGACTGTGCCAAACTCCTCAAACCGCTTGTCGCGATCTACAATACTGTTGTCAAGCAAGCCTAGTAAATCCACTTCTCCACGAGTTCTTTTAGCTACATCTCGGTAATATTTGTCGTTACCACCTGTCCATAAGTACCAGGTGCAACGACCCCGATTTTCTGCCTCCGTCAAATTTGGATTGGGTGGCAGATATCCAATATTGTCACAGTTCTCAGCATATTCTGAATATTCAGATGCTGACGTTTCATTGTATTTGCTAGCAACCGGTACAGATGTTTCACTATACTCGCTAGCCAGAACTGTAGGTGTTCCATAAAAGCCGCAAACAATGCATATAATCACGGCAAGGAGCATCAGACAGCCTGTAAAAATTAGACGTGTCTTGTTCATAAAGTTCTATTTTTGCAACACCAATACCTTGCTATGTTTCTCTCACTTTTGCAGTGAGCTACCAATTCTTCAACATTAACTCACTATTTTTCGGAATTGCCTGAGGGTATTTTTGTTAATTGGAAATTTACATCCATTCTAATATAAAAATTTACTGTATTAAGTTGTGCAGTAGATTTTTATATTTGTCAATCTCATTAGTCAAGTTTTGTAAATATCATGTGACGATAATAGAGATAAATTGCTATCTTTGCTGAAAGTGCGATCGCTATTGATGAATTTGGCGTTATTAGAAATTTTGTTAGCTAGAATTGACATTTTGTTTGGAAACAGAAACAGAGAAAATGTACCTAATTGACACAAATTGACAATTAAATGAAAATGATTGTTTTTGAACACTTTAGATAAAGCGTCAAAAAAATCGTTTTTTTTAGAATTCCTCTGTCGAGGTTGCTCGTTTGCCATAGGAGGTTCACCGATTAACAGATCGATTTGTGAAAGGCAGATGACATGTAGCCTTAACAGGTAATAGGTGTACTCTCAATGAACTTATGCAGTTGTTGGTTATAGCCTCAAAGAAAATAGTAGCTATAGGCTGGAGTTGAAAAAATTTTATTTTTAAGGCTACAACCTTTGTGTGGCTGCCTTTTCAGGCTTCGGAAGTCTAGAAAGGCTATAAATTAGGAAAGCCTGTTTGGATAAGGGTTTGGCGCTTTGATAAGCAAAATTCGTCTCAACTCCAATACTAGGAACACTGTCGGACAACTGCATAAGTTCAAAACCCTGACATCTACTTATTTAGTGAACACTTCACAGGAGGCGATAACTCTAACTACTGACTGAACGCAAAGAAATAATTTAAGATTTTTCTAATGATCCTCTTTTCTATTGAAAAGGGTCAAAACTAATGATGTCAAACATCTTGGTTGATTTTGGTGCGCCAAGTTAATTCACAATAGCGAAAGTCAAAAGAGTGCATCTAAGAAATATTGCATATTTCTATTATGGCTCTGATAAATTTTACACAAATCAGTTCTGTGAGCCATAAGTTGATCCATAAATTAATCTGCTATTTCGATGTCTGATTCTCTAAAATAGTCCAGAAAAGAAAAGAGAATGAACAATGGAAAACGACATTATCTTTAAACCACTGGAATTTCGTAATCTCACCGTCAAAAATCGGATTTTTCGCTCTAGTATCTCCGGACGTTGGGATAACTATGATGGTTCAGGTACTCAAGCACGTATCAACTGGGAAGAAAAATTTGCCCGTGGTGGTGTAGGGGCGATCATTACTTCCTTTGTACCAGTGGCTATTCGGGGGCGAATTATGCCTAATTACGCCACGATTCACTGCGATGAGCGTATTCCTTTTTGGCGTAAAGTTGGCGAAAAAGTCCATGAATATGACTGTAAATTCATTTTGCAACTGAGTCATTCTGGGCGTCAACAAGATATTGGTGGTGTGGAAAACCAGAACTTGAAAGCTTTAAGTTCCACAAGCAAGACTGAGCCATTTCACGGATTTCTATGTCAAGCAATGACGCTTGAGGAAATTAAAAACACGATTCAAGACTTTGCTGATGGTGCAAGACGTGCTCGTGAAGCAGGACTAGATGGTGTTGAATTACACAGTGGTAATGGGTATTTATTTACACAATTCATGAGTTCAGGTATTAACGATCGCCAAGACGAATATGGCGGCTCGTTAGAGAATAGAGCGCGATTTTTGCTAGATGTCATCAGAGCAATTCGCAAGGAAGTGGGAAATGATTTTCACTTGCAATTCAAAATCAGTGCGATCGACTATAATAACGCAGTAACTTTTTGGGAGAAACCAGGAAATACCCTTGCAGACTCTATCCAGATTTCTCAGTGGGCACAAGAGGCTGGTGTCGATGCAGTGCATGTGTCAACTGGAAGTTTGTTTCCTCATCCACTCAATCCAATCGGTGATTTTCCGTTTGAGATTATCAGAAAGACTTATGACACGATGCTGTCCAGTGGCGTCTACACAATCCGTAACTATCTGTTGTTTCGATACTGGCTATTAAGACCAATTTTCGCCTTGTTGTGGAATAGGGTGAAAAAGAGTTTGCCGCCTCAGGCGATTCAGGCAGATGAAGTCAAAAACAAAGAAATGAGAAAGCTTTTGGAAGCTAATCAAGGAAGAAATCTGAACCCGGCTGCTGAAATCAAAAAGCACGTCAATATCCCCGTTTTGTGCACTGGTGGTTTTCAGCAAGCTTCTTACATTCGTAAGGCAATTGATGAGAAATATTGCGATGCAGTGACAATTGCTCGTCCTTTGATTGCTAACAACGACTTGGTTCACGATTTTGCTGCAGGAAAAGACTTGCCAGATGATCCCTGTACTTATTGCAATAAGTGTCTGCTCAATGTCATTGAAAATCCGCTAGGTTGCTACGAACTGTCGCGCTTCAACAACTACGAAGAGATGATGGAAGAAGTCATGTCGGTGTTTCACATCACTCAATTCAATCAAGAAGAATTATCTAAGGTTTCCGTGCCACTTGGATAATAAAGACACATAGTAGAGACTTAGCATTTTCCATGTCTACATGAATTTGTAATACCATTTCACGAAATCCTTGATACAAATGATTAGTCTCTAATTCTTTCTCCCCTGCTCCTCTGCTCCTCTGCTCCTCTGCTGCCTATTTGTATCAACCTTAAAGTGAAACGGTATTAGACATCGCTCGCAAATAATCCCGACAACATAACAAGTCACAGTCGCATGACCGAACAAACAAACCAGACTCTATTACCAACGCCGCCCAAAGCAGTTTTCAAGCGTATTTGGGTTGTGATTGTGGGAGTTGTTGCAGTAGCCATCTTTTTTCTTTGGCCTATTCTATCCAACTCTCCAGTTGATTATGCCAACATTGAAGACCACTTTAAGTATGGTTCAATTGGTAGCGAACCGGTAAATGGCGTTCCCTACTGGATTTGGAAAGTTCTGCCAGACATCTTTCCGGATAAATTACCTGGTAAAGGTTATACCTCGCTGGGATTTCTTGAAGAGCAGGGGAAAGATTTGCCAATTGGTTTTTCTAAGCGCCGAGTATTTATTGATCGCGTTGGTTTGAATTGTGCTGTTTGTCATACAGGTATAGTGCGTGAGACACCAAACAGCAAACGTGAAGTGATCACAGCAATGCCTGCTAACGTACTTAACCTAGAGGGATACATCAATTTCATATCAGCAGTAGCTACGGATGAGCGATTTACTGCTAACCGGATGCTACCAGAAATTGAAAAGATAAGTGGTGGTCTTAACCCGCTCCAAAAATTAATTTATCGCTTCTTGGCAATACCCCAAACCAGAGACGCGCTGATTAATCAAGGGAGCCGACTTTCGTTCCTTAAAAAGAATCCTGAATGGGGCCCAGGAAGGGTGGATACTTTTAATCCTTATAAAGCGCTTCAATTCCATTTCCCGATGGATAAGTTGCGGGAGGATGAACTGATTGGCACTGCTGATTTGCCCTCAGTCTGGAATCAAAAAGCCCGCGAGGGATTGCAGTTGCATTGGGATGGCGATAACACCTCAGTTGATGAACGTAATAAAAGTGCGGCATTAGGTGCTGGCGTCACACAAACAAGCATCGATTTGCCGAGAATTCAGCGAGTTGCAGATTGGCTTTGGGAACTACCACCACCAGTCTATCCCTACGAGGTTAACGAAACCAAAGCTGTGAAGGGAGAGCAGCTTTTTCAAAATAATTGTGCTAGCTGCCATGTTTTTGGTGGCTCACAAACAGGAAAAGTCGTGCCAATACAAGAAATTGGTACAGATCCTCATCGCCTCAACTCATACACCTATGAAATGCTGTCTAACCAAAATACCCTTTTTGCGAGTTATCCGTGGCGTTTCTCACATTTTCGCAAGACGAATGGCTATGCCAACGTGCCACTAGATGGTATTTGGTTACGCGCACCTTATCTGCACAATGGATCAGTACCAACTCTACGAGATTTACTCGAAGTTCCAGAGAAAAGACCAAAGGAATTTTATCGGGGTTACGACGTTTTCGACAAGGAAAAAGTGGGTTTTGTCTCCAATGTTTCTGAAGAAAACGACAAGAAATACTTTAAGTTCGACACGACAGTTCCTGGAAACAGTAACAGCGGTCACTTCTACGGAACTAAACTTTCAAATGAAGAAAAAGATGCTGTGGTCGAGTACATGAAAAAACTTTGAAATTTATCAAGGAAAGTAAAAAGCATGAACACTTACGCTCAATGGTTTAGTCGGGTGACTTGGCTCGGCATTATCGCTAATATGTTTTTTGTCATTCCATCTTGCTTCTTTCCAGAGCAATTCCTCTCATTGCTTGGGATGCATATACCTTTCCCCATTATCTGGGTTCGCGCTGCTGGGATGCTGTTGTTTATCATCAGTGCTTTTTACATCCCAAGTGCTATTGATCCGTATCGCTATCAAGCAAGCGCCTGGATTTCAATATTTCCTTCGCGAACTTTTGGTGCAACATTTTTCCTGGTTGCGGTGTTTTTCTTTGGTCAAGATAAGGGATTCCTTTCTATTGCCTTTGTAGACTTTTTCTTCGGATTAATTGAGGCAATTCTTCTGACTCTTGCCATACGAAATCAAAACTCAATTGCTGGGGAACCTGTAAAGCAATTGACCTAAGTTATACCATTGCTAAGGAATCAGAGAATATCATGAACATATTCAAAGATAAATTAGGCAGAATTATCACAAGTGTTGTTCTCATTATTCTGCTTTTAGTTGGAGGGGTTGTCTATGTTGGATGGTACAACCTTTTCCGAGAAGTTCCTACATCGTACGAGTCAGCCGAAGAACACTTTAAATACGGTTCTATCGGCACAGAACAGGCGCAAGGTATACCTTATTGGATTTGGTTAGTGTTGCCACGAATTTTTCCTGACAAACTGCCAGGACCAGGTGGTTATACTTCTTTGGGAATGACATGGGAGGAGGGTAAAGAAACGCCAGTTGGCTTTACCAAAAAAACTATTGGCTTTCCTCGTGTTGGTATCACTTGTGCTGTTTGCCATAGTGCCACTTATAGAACAAGCCAGAAAGATAAACCGACAATCATTCCTGCAGGTCCCTCCAATAAATTTGACCCTCAAAGCTATACTCGCTTTTTAGGTGAAGCTGCTAGTGACTCTAGATTTTCAGCAGATTATATCCTTGACGAAATCAAATATAATCATGAGTTTTCTTGGCTGGAGAAACTGCTTTATCGCTATTTCATCATTCCTCAAACTAAAAAAGCGCTGCTGCAACAAAAAGAAGACTTTGCTTGGATGGATTCTCGTCCCAACTGGGGTCCTGGTCGCATCGATCCATTTAACCCCGTCAAATTCAACACCTTAAAATTGCCCAAAGATGACACAATTGGCAACTCTGATATGATGCCAATATGGAATCAAAAAATGCACAAAAACTTTGCGCTGCATTGGGATGGTTTAGAAACTTCATTGACGGAAACTGTTAACACTGGCGCAATTGGTGATGGTGCGACTAAAAAGTCAATTCCTATAGCTGATTTGCAGCGGGTAGAAGATTTTATTACGCAACTACCGCCTCCCAAATATCCCTTTGCCGTTGATAAGAAATTGACAGAAAAAGGAAGTAAAATTTTTGCTAACACCTGTGCATCTTGTCACGCTTTTGGTGGCGAAAGGACAGGAACAGTTATTCCTGTAGAAGAAGTGGGAACTGACCGTCACCGCTTAGATATGTGGACACAACAAGCTGCAGAAACTTACAACAACTTTGCTGAAGGCTACTCTTGGGACTTCGACAACTTGCGTAAGACAAATGGCTATCTATCTGTGTCCCTTGATGGACTTTGGTTAAGAGCGCCATATCTACATAACGGTTCAGTCCCATCCCTACAAGAGTTGTTAGAAAAACCAGAGAACCGTCCCAAAGTTTTCTACCGGGGATACGATGTCTACAATCCAGAAAAAGTGGGCTTTGTTTCTGAAGGTTCCGAAGCTGAACGTGTAGGTTTTAAATACGATATGACCGTTACAGCCAATTCAAATCAGGGACATATTTATGGAACTGATTTGTCTGGTGACGACAAAAAAGCATTAATCGAATACCTGAAAACATTATAAGAGGATACTGCAATGGCTACTGATTATATTTTGTTCATACATGGCGTTAATACTCGCGATCGCCGTGAACAACCTCAATATGCCGATAAACTTTTTCAACGCCTCCAAGAAAGCGCCTCCAATGACGGACGAGAACTAAAAAAAATAGCTCTCTACTGGGGTGATGTTAATAAAGAAGCAGAGGAAAATCTCCTCAAGCAATTCAAAGCATCACCAATCTGGGAACATATTGGGTTTAGAACTTTTCGCGAACAGCAACTTCTCCAGTTTGCTGGAGATGCTGCACTCTACATTAGCCGTCAAGTAGGCTTTAAGGTTGTTAAAGAACTCAAGAAACAGACTTTAGATGGGTTAAAGAATGCTCAGTCAGATGACCGCCTGCACTTAGTGACACACAGTTGGGGAACTGTGATCCTATTTGACATATTGTTTGCTGCTCGCTGGGACGATCCACAAGTACCTGGTCATGACGATGTTATGGAGATTCGCGATTGTATCTACGGCTTGTCTGGGAAAGATCCTAATCCGCATCAGGGCGTCCTAATTAGCAGTATTCACACTATGGGTTCACCTGTTGCAATCTTCACCCTGACTAATGTCATACCAGGTAGGGATGGTCCCGATTCGCCCAGCACTCATGACATTACACCCCAATTACAGAGGCTACTGGAGTCCCTGGACTCAAAGCGAAATGGAAACAAACTACCTTGGAGGAATTACATTCATGCTGGCGATCCGATCGCATACCCGCTGAAAGAAGTGATGACTAATCTAGTAGATCGTCAGACAAAATACTTAGATATTCAAGATCTAATGACCCAGGAATCAGGATTGCTTGAATCTTTGACTGCACAATCAGTTTTCGCCCTAATGCATGGCGGTGAGGCACATGGCAGCTACTGGGGTAGTGACAAAGTGGTTCAAGAAATCTCCAATGTTGTGAACGCAGAAACACCTGCATTTCATCAACGCTAGAGCGTGTTTTCAAACTACAATCTAGAGGTGTATTTTGTCAGGGTGACAAGTTTGGCGGTAAAATTATCATCCATCCGGCATTTACCAACCTGTTGACCCTCATGCTTTGCGACTACCTTGTACAAATCCTGACTGCCCGCGTGTACGATGTTGCTCAGGAAACACCCCTGGATTATGCTCCTAATCTATCTGCACGATTGAATAATAAACTCCTACTCAAGCGGGAAGATATGCAGTCAGTCTTTTCGTTCAAGCTGCGGGGTGCTTATAACAAGATGGCGCAACTACCACCGGATTTGCTGGTACAGGGTGTGATTGCTGCATCTGCTGGAAACCATGCCCAGGGTGTTGCTCTTGCTGCGCGTCATATCGGCACACGAGCAATTATTGTTATGCCCGTAACCACACCTCAGGTGAAGATAGATGCAGTCAGAGCCAGAGGGGGAGAGGTAGTTTTGCATGGGGATACTTACGATGATGCTTATGCCTTAGCCCGTCAACTAGAGGTAGAAAAAGGTTTGACTTTTATTCATCCCTTTGATGATCCCTATGTGATTGCCGGACAGGGAACAATCGGGATGGAAATTCTGCGACAATATCAGCAACCGATCCACGCTATTTTTGTGGCAATTGGCGGCGGTGGATTGATTTCTGGGATTGCAGCATATGTGAAACGGTTGCGTCCTGAAATTAAAATAATTGGTGTTGAGCCAGTGGATGCTGATGCCATGCATCAATCGCTGAAAGCAGGGAAGCGGGTACGCTTACCTCAAGTAGGCTTATTTGCTGATGGGGTAGCGGTGCGGGAAGTGGGAGAAGAAACTTTCCATCTGTGTCAGGAGTATGTGGATGACATCATTTTAGTTGATACAGATCATACTTGTGCTGCAATAAAAGACGTGTTTGAGGATACGCGCTCGATTTTGGAACCAGCGGGTGCATTGGCGATCGCCGCTGCAAAAGCCTATGTCGAACGAGAACAAATCCAGGGACAAACGTTAATCGCCGTTGCCTGCGGTGCTAACATGAATTTTGATCGCCTGCGCTTTGTTGCTGAACGAGCAGAATTGGGTGAACGCCGCGAAGCCATTTTTGCAGTGGCGATTCCGGAAGAACGGGGCAGTCTTCGCAAGTTTTGCGAATGTATTGGCAGACGCAATCTAACTGAGTTTAGCTATCGCATTGCTGGTGAAAAAGAAGCACATATTTTTGTGGGACTGCAAATTCAAAACCGTGCTGATGCGGTAAAAATGGCTGATAGTTTTGAAGCTCACGGCTTCAAAACTATTGACTTAACCGATGACGAACTGACAAAATTACATTTGCGGCACATGGTTGGTGGACACTCTCACCTTGCTAAGAATGAGTTGCTCTACCGTTTTGAGTTTCCTGAACGTCCCGGTGCATTGATGAAATTCGTCAGTTCCATGAGTCCCGACTGGAACATCAGCCTTTTTCACTACCGCAACAATGGGGCAGACTATGGGAAAATAGTCGTGGGCATGCAGGTACCTCCCCACGAGATGGAGCAATGGCAAGCATTTGTTGATACGCTGGGTTACCGCTATTGGGATGAAAGGCAGAATCCAGCATACAAGTTGTTTTTAGGATGAAGCGATGCTCACCTATTGCCGCAAGGAGGCTCACACCGTAATCTTTAATTGGCTGTTGAGAGGAATTGCGGGTCAGAAACGAAACGTCTCCTGACCAATAACAACCACAGGTTGTTGAGCTCGACTTTATCCAAAATTAAGAACTCGGTTTTCTTTATCGGGCAAAAACCCTGGGTTTTTGGCAAATACTTTTTCCACGTCATAGATGTTAACTGAAGTTCAAAAAGTAAAACTACCGTCCCACAAAGGTTTCAGCGATAATGATACGCGGAGCGTCAAGCCGGAGGCTTATCGCGTGCCGAAAAAAATGGATAAAGTTGAGCTAATACGTTTCCCTCCTAACTTGCACATTTTATAAGCCTTATATAGCAAAGCTTTTAGCCCTCCTTTGAAAAATGTACAAGTTTTATTTGTTGCTAGCGGCGAAAAAACGCGGCTAGTCGGGCGCTCATATCTTGCACCTATTCGTATGACCCAGGGCTTAGTCAAAAGCAGCGCAATAAAGTTACATGATTTTTATTGGCTTTTTCCGGTAAAACAAGGGTTTCCGGCTTAGTATTGAGTGTAGTAATAACATCAATTTTTCTTGGTGCAAGATGTCAGTTTCCATTACTGGCTTAGGTCGCGCGATGGCGCGGAGCGCCCGGAGGAGGCGATCGCACCCTACTAAAATTAGCCAGCTAAAACGGTACAATAAGACTTTGAGATGCTTGCTATTACAACGGTTTTCAGTAGAGTAGACTACAAATTTTTCGTAAGCTAGAGGAACAGTACAAATACTCGGGCGTTGCATAATGAGAATATGAATTAGGGTGAATCTTCATGCAGTGTCTGCGTTGTGATTCAAACCATATCCGTAGAGATAGGAAACCAAGAGGTAAACAGAATTACATATGTGCAGATTGTGGTCGTCAATTCATTCAATATCATAATCCGAAAGGATATAGCGATGAAATGAAACGTGAGTGTTTAGAAATGTACGTTAATGGTTCTGGTTTCCGTGCAATTGAAAGAGTGAAAAAAGTGCATCATACAACAATAATTTTTTGGGTAAAACAAATTGGTCGTCAATTACCTGAGAATCCAGAGACAACAGAAATACCGGAAATAATGGAAATAGATGAATTAGAAACTTTCCTCGACTCAAAAAAAACAAAATTTTGGTGTGGAGCGTAGTCAATTCCAAAATTTCAGGAATTTTGGGATGTGTGTTAGTAGATAGAAGTTCGGACACTTTTAGACATTTTTGGCAGATAATTAAGGCGTGAAAATCTTCTTTTTATGTGACGCAAGGCTTCAGCGAGGCTTCACAGTTTATCCATGTTTTATTAATAAGTAAGACCATATTATTAGCAAAATATAATTGACTTGGGTGGAAGGTGAAAATAGTAGATTAAGACACTACTTGGCGCGATTACACCGTAAAACTTTTTATTATTCGAAATCAGTAGAAATGCTTGAACTTTCGATTAGATTGTTAATTTATTATCTTAAACATCGTGAAATTCCGATGCGGGGGCTTCGCCCCCGCTTTGACATGGCGATACGCGTTCGCGCAGCGTGTCCGTTCGGCGAAGCCGTGCCGCAGGCTCAGGACTCAGCGTCAAGCCTCCGGCTAATTCATATCGTGATTCAGCAACGCCCCTGTGATCATGCTTGCGGCTGGTTCGCTCACTGTGGTCTATTCATGTGAAAACCGCTGTAAAAACGAGGTAAAGATATGTGTGCAGTGAATAATTTTTGTACTACAAACTTAGCAAATATTTAGACTGGTAATATAAACGCCCCTATGCGTAACCTGACTAACCCACAAATTGTCAGAATTATCTGTTCATATTTCTCTTGATTAAGGCGAAATCTTTCAGAGGCTACTCGAAATATCTTAACCAAACGAATGATATGCTCTACGAAAATGCGCTCGGTTGATAATTCTTTGTTTTGTTGTTTTTGCTCTTTAGAGATGATTTATAAAGTAAACCTTAAATTGTAGGGTGCGTTAAAGCAGCGCTTAAGGCACCGCATTTGGTGGTGCGTTACGGCTAATTCCTACTCTCTCAAACGCTCAAATCCTTACATAGCCGTAACACACCCCTTAATCTTTACTTTATAAATGACCTCTTAATTAATCTCCGGTTTTTTGATGTTTTTTCAGGATTATTTAGATTTTATTCTCCTATATAACTTTTATTACCATTTTGATCCCAACGATATTCTCCTATTATCTTCTCACTTAAATATAGATATTCAAAGTACTAATCTTTCTAAAGATATATATTAAGTTTTTCTTCCTTTCGATAGATGGTTTAAAAATTAGTATTCTTAGAAAATGAACTTGATAACTCAAAATTTTTAGTATTTTTACTGAAAATTTTAGTTACAATATAGTTGTTTTAAACAATAAATTTGTTTTGCGAATGTCTTTTAAAGAAAAATTGTTCACTCAAATCTTGATTGAAATTTATGTAACTATTCGGAAAAATGGAATGTTTTTAAATAGTTCTTGACAAAATCTACAAAAATTTTATATGAATAAATAAATGAGTTATATCAGCCTTACTCGAAAGCTTTTGTTAATTTGTTTTTGACAATAACCTCATAAAATGTCTTAAAGTTGTAAACAAGTAATTTTATTTACGCCAGTTGCTTGATTATCAAACGAATCATAGCAACATAAGCAAAAGCTTCAGTGGTCTCAGGTAAGACCTGATAATACTTAACAAAAGCTTCAGTGGTCTCAGGTAAGACCTGATAATCCTTACTCAATCGCTGACACCCTATGCCTACGGCATGGCTACGCCTAACGGGGATGTCCTCCGGACACGCTACGCGCTCCGCCAGTCGCAGCCTACGGCTCGCTCCGCTAACATGGGGAGCCAGTACTGAAGCGCGTAGCGTGGCACTTTGTGCCATAGGAGGGTTTCCCTCCGTAGGTATCTGGCGTTGGAAACCAAGCCAAATGCTACCCTGCGAGAAGCCTTCTGGCGGGCGTCTACAAGTCGGGAAACCCTAGCCGAACACTGGCTCCCCAATACCGCGCTGGCTCACCAATTAAACCAACCAAAAGTCCCCTCCACGAGCCAACGTTTGGGCAATACTACAAACCCTTTCTGCTCCTCCGTACGGTACGAACACTTAAAATACAACAATATACATCGATAACCCAGTGCATGAAATCCTTACCACGATATCCTCCGTCAACCCAAATCGTGATCAAACGATCAAAGCGATAGCTTCGCTGCTGCTTTCAGCAGATCGTGCGCTTTGTTACAGCCATTCTCAGGTAAATAAACCACAGTCCAAGGGGGGCAAGGCATTGCACCCTTACAATTACAAACTGTGTGGTTCATTTAGGTGAAAACTGCTGTAAGCGAAGCCGCGAACTTGTTTTGCGCCTGCTTGTTCACTGATACTCCCAGCAGTTATCACGACAACAATGAGCAAACCCAGTGTATCAACGAGCATATGTCGTTTACGCCCTTTCATCTTTTTGCCAGAGTCGTAGCCAACTTCTTGGGATACCATCGTCGCAGTTTCAACCGTTTGACTGTCTATGATTGCTTCAGAGGGTGACGCTTCTCGGTTACAGGAAAGACGTACCCACAACCGTAGTCGCTCATGGATTTGTTGCCAAATTCCAGATTTTACTTTGACAATAAAATAAATACAGTAACGTAAAGTGCTTGGTTCTTCTCAAGCACAGCTAATTAAGCTGAAAGTAGGAACTAGAGATAGCTTAACCCAGGGACAACCCCCCTAGACTCCCAAAGCACCAGGGGGGAACTATCCCAAGGTTAGTTGCACATCACGTAACTGTTTAATTAGCCAGATTGGGCTAATTAATTGTGCAGATGTTAAACGATTTCTGCCAAGATTTCGTTAACACCTGCTCCAGACGCTTTGCCCAGTTTTCCAGTTGACGACAACTTGTAGAAATTATGACACAGTATTACAGCCAAAATCAAGCTTTTGACCACCTCAACCTTACTGATAGTAAGTATGCTGACAGTAAGTTTTTAACGCCTTTTCAGCGGAATCTGCTGCTGAAGAATTTGCAAGCAGATTTGCAACCAGAATATCGGCGCAGATTGGAAATCATGTTGCTAACAGATCAAGGGAAATCTCAAACCCAAATCTGTCAAATGTTAGGTTGTTCTCAGGAGATGGCACGCTACTGGAGTGCTGTAGCACAAGCAGGTCTGGCGCATACATGGCAGGAGCGACCGATAGGCAGACCTAAAACTGTAAACGACCAATATATCGAACGGTTGAAGGAATTAGTAAGCCATAGCCCTAGTGAGTATGGCTATGCATTTGGGTGCTGGACAGCCCAATGGTTGAGCAAACATCTAGCGACTGAATTTGGCATTGAAATTAGCGATCGCCACATCAATCGGTTGCTCAAACAAATGGGGCTTTCCACAAAACAAAAACGCTCTTTTGCTAAAGGGGCAACAAGCCATATCAAGAATACTCACATTACGATTGGCGACTTGCAATCCAATGAGGCTAGTTTCCATTGGTCATTCAATGTGATTTAGACCAAGAACTAATTCTGTGTTAGAGGTCAGTAAATGCCATCAGTATTTTCCCAGGAACAGCTTTGTGAAAAAATTACCGCTAGCTTGGGTGATTCGCTTTCAGCAAACGAACTAGCAAACTGCGTCAAAGCAGTAGAAATCGTCGAGCCATTAGTAGCAAAACAGTTTTGGCAAGCAGAAACCGCAAAGGGCGGCATCTACATAATCCTTGCGGGTAAAGTCAGACTAATGGATAGCTCTAATAACTTAATCACCACTTTAACAAGCGGGGCATCATTCGGTGAAATGACTCTGTTTCCAGAAGATGTCTTTCAACCTTACACCGCTAGAGCTTCTACAAACTTAAAGCTTTGCTATCTCAAGGATGAAACGTTGCAAGCTTTGATGGGCAAATATGCTAGTTTGAGCGATCGCCTATACCGCAAAGCAGAACTTTGGGACTTGCTACTGTTATGTTGCCGCGAGAATCAACTTCCTCGCAACACTTCAGTTGAGGAAATACTCCGAGCCTTATCTTATTTCTCGCGGCACAATCTGGATACTGGCACCCTGAGTGCAACATTATCCAAAGATTGCAAACTGTGGCTGCTGCACCGGGGAAAACTGCAACATTCATCCGGTCAGTCCTTGACACCTGCGAATATATGCGCTGTTGAAAAACAAGGTACTTGGCAGGCAATACAACCAACAATTTTGTACAGTCTAAGCAATGCTGATTGGCAAACAGCACTCCAGCACTGGTCTGAGTTGGCATTGGTTGATTCCGACTCAAAAGTTGTTGCCTCGGATGACCAACAGACGCCTCATAGCACGTCTTTCGCAGAAGAATTGAAGAATGGCAGTAATGTTATTCCATTTCCGCAGCCAGCTTTAGAGCCAAAACAAAAGCAAAAGAAGCGACGAGCCTACTTTCCCAGTCCCAACGTGAGCGTGGGGCATTGGTGGGGAAAGATCGCCAAGCGCTATCCGTTCTTTGCACAACAAAGCTCCTCTGACTGTGGTGCAGCAACTCTTGTGATGATAAGTCGCTATTGGGGCAAGCACTTGTCGGTAAATCGCCTGCGGGATTTAACTAACACGAGTCGGAGCGGGGCATCACTAAAAAGTCTAGCCGCAGCGGCAGAAACCATCGGTTTTTCTACTCGTCCAGTAAAAGCCAGCCTTGACAAATTGGCACAACAACCGTTACCTGCGATCGCTCACTGGGAAGGCAAACATTACATCGTCGTCTATGAAATTACCAAAAAGCAGGTAATTGTTGGCGACCCAGCGATCGGTCAACTCACTCTCACAAACAGAGAATTCAATGCAGGTTGGACTGGCTATGCATTGTTATTGCAACCCACAGCTCTACTCAAAGAAAGCCAGGAAGCAACTCAACCATTCTGGCAGTTTTTTGAGTTAATCAAACCCCACTGGCTAGTGCTGCTAGAAGTGTTCATGGCTAGTGTGTTTATTCAGGTGTTTGGACTGGTAACGCCACTATTCACCCAACTGCTGTTGGATCGAGTGATTGTCCAAGGCAGCATTCTGTCTTTAAACGCCGTCGGGTTAGGGTTGCTAATTTTTGGTTTGTTCCGCGTTGCCACGAACGGACTGCGGCAATATATGCTGGATCACACTGCGAACCGGATCGGAGTAGCGCTGATGGTGGGTTTTATTAAACATACCTTCCGACTGCCACTGGCGTTCTTCGAGTCACGTTTCGTTGGCGATATTATTTCTCGCGTCCAAGAAAATCAGAAAATTCAGCGCTTCCTCACCGGAGAAGCACTGTCAATCATTCTCGATTTGCTGACAGTGTTTATCTATGTGGGATTGATGTTTTGGTACAGCTGGCAGATGGCATTGCTGGTGCTGGTGATTGTGCCGCCATTTTTTCTACTGGCACTGTTTGCAACGCCTTTCTTGCGTCGCATCGCCAAAGAGATCTTTAATGCCGCAGCCAACGAGAACAGTTATCTGATTGAAGCCCTCACAGGGATTCGCTCTGTCCGCTCAATGGCAGTTGAGCAGACAGTGCGCTGGCATTGGGAGGAAAAGCTCCATCGTTTGATTAAAAAAAGCTTTAGTGGGCAGGTGATTGCTAACCGCCTGCAAATTTTCAGTTCCTCTATCGAATCGATTGCCACTACAGCATTGCTGTGGTTTGGGGCATGGCTTGTGATTCAAAACCAACTCACCATTGGACAATTAGTTGCTTTCAATATGTTGTTGGCCAACATCATTCATCCTTTCCAACGGCTGGCAGTGCTGTGGAATCAATTGCAGGAAGTGATTGTTTCTACTGAGCGGATTAATGATGTCCTAGAGGCAGAGCCAGAAGAAGACTTACAACGTCAACCCCGCCAGTACTTACCCAGACTTCAAGGAAGAATTCGCTTTGATAATGTCACTTTCCGCTATCACCCAGAAAGCGATATTAACGTGCTGGAAAATCTCAGTTTTGAAGTACTGCCAGAGCAAACTGTGGCGGTGGTGGGACGTAGCGGTTCTGGGAAAACCACCCTCTCCAAGTTGATTTTGGGTTTATATCCGCCGACAGGTGGCAATGTGTTGATCGACGGTCAAGATGTGGCAAGCATTTCCCTGAACTCGCTCCGTTCTCAAATTGGTGTTGTCGATCAAGATACATTTTTGTTTGGCGGTACGATTCGGGAAAACTTAAGCATCGCTCATTCAGAAGCTACTCTCGAGGAGATTATTGAGGCAGCGCGTCTGGCTGGAGCTGACGAATTTATTAAGCAATTGCCAATGGGTTATGAAACCCAAATCGGTGAAGGTGGCGGGATGTTATCTGGGGGACAACGCCAGAGGTTAGCGATCGCCCGTGCTTTGCTTGGGAATCCCCGCTTATTAATTTTTGATGAAGCCACTAGTCACCTCGACGCTGAATCCGAAAGTATCATTCAAAACAACCTCAACACCATTCTCAAAGGGCGGACAACCCTAATAATCGCCCATCGCCTTTCCACCGTGCGTAATGCTGACTTGATCCTGGTTTTAGATCGCGGTGTATTGATCGAAAGCGGTACTCACAACCAATTAATTACCAAAAAAGGTCATTACTACTATCTCAATCAGCAACAGTTGGCTCAAGCTTACTAAAAGTTGTGAGTTATGAGCCATGAACTATGAGTTTTTAAATTTTTCACTTCTAATTCCTAACTCTGTACAGACGTTCCGCTTCCTTGCGTTTCTACTTTGCTCTTCCTAACCCTCCTTACATAAAAACTATGCCAAACCCATCTCGTAATTCATCATCCCTGGTCAATGCGCCTGAGTCGGTTGAAGATTCTAGTGAGGTTAAACAGCGATCGCCAGCACAAACTCAAACCAGCGATTGGTTTTACGGCACCGAGGAACTGCTGGATGCTTTGCCTCGGCTTTGGACGCGTTCAATGCTATATTTGCTGGTAGGCTTTACAGTTCTCGGCTTACCTTGGGCGATGCTCTCTCAGGTGGATGAAACAGGCAGTGCCAAAGGACGTATTGAACCATTAGGCGCAACGCAAAGAATAGACTCTCCAGCGCCAGGAACCGTCATCAGTGTGAGAGTAAGAGAAGGCGAAACTATTAAAGCAGGGCAAACTCTGCTCGAACTGGAGTCTAATTTACTGCGAATGAATTTGCAGCAAGCGCAGGCAAAGCTTTCTGGCCAATTAAATCAGCAGGCGCAACTCGAACTGCTCAAAAATCAATTGCTGGTCACTATCCATACCCAGCAGCAACAAAACCAAGCGCAACAATCAGAAAAACTAACGCAAGTGCAGCAGGCGCAACAGAATCTTGATACTCTCAAGAGTGCTTACAACTTACAAAAACAGGAAAAAGTCGTTAAAGTCAATCAGGCGCGGCAAGCGGTTGATTCAAGCAAGGCAGCCTACGAGTTAGCACAAGTTCGTTTGGAGGGTGCCAAGGAAAAAATACCACGATATAAAAAAGTTTTTCAACAGGGTGCAATTCCACAAGAACGGTTTTTAGAAGTGGAACAGGCGGTCAAAGAAAACTACCAAAGCCTGGTGCAAGCAAAGTCGGAGAGAGATCAGGCTCAGTCGGGCTTGCAAGAACAACAAAACAGTTCTCAAATGGTTATTCATCAAGCAGAGGGGGATATTCAGCAAGCGCAACTCCGCTTGCAACAGCAGCAACGTAACAAAGATACCCTGATTCATACAGGCGATCTGGCTGTGCTTAAAACGACCGAACAGTTCAAAAACGTGGAATCACAAATTGCAGCGCTGCGATCAGAGATTGCTCAAATCAAAAGCCAGATCGCATCCTTAAATTTCCAGTTACAGCAACGAGTGGTGCGATCGCCTATTGATGGCATAATTTTTGCATTGCCTATCAGCAAACCTGGGTCTGTGCTACAACCCGGTCAGATGATTGCTCAAATTTCCCCCAAGGAATCTCCTTTTGTACTAAGAGCTGAGATGCCTAGTCAACAAAGTGGTTTCTTGAAGGTGGGAAGCAAAGTCAAAATCAAGTTTGATGCCTATCCCTTCCAAGATTATGGAATAATGCTTGGGCGCATCAGTCGGATTTCACCAGACTCGAAAGTTAAAGAAACTAACTCTGGCAAGATAGATACTTTTGAGTTGGATATTGCCCTACAGCAGCCTTATATCCAAAATGGCAACAAACGTATTCTAATAACGCCAGGTCAGACAGCCACTGCTGAGGTGATTATCCGGCAGCGTCGTGTGATCGACTTGATCTTAGATCCGTTTAAGAAGTTGCAAAAAGGCGGTTTAGAACTCTAGAAACGCGATATCCTTGCGTCTCTACAAAATCCAAAATCCAAAACTTGTACTGAGCGAAGTCGAAGTATCCAAAATCCAAAATTTCAAATCCAGTGATTGTGAGAAAAATTGCACTATGCCAAAATTTCTAAATGTATCCAAGGAAGACATCTTTTATCAAATCAAAATTTCCTGTCAACTTCCTACTTTAGTAGAAGCGATCGCCACTCGCCAAATTATTGCCGATACTGCCAAGGAAGCAGGCATAAAAGTCGAGCTAGAAGAACTTCAGCAGGCAGCAAATAATCTGCGGTTAGCCAATAAACTCCTCAAAGCTGAAGATACCTGGGCATGGCTGGAAAAACATCATCTTTCCATAGATGAGTTTGAAGCATGGGCATACACAAACCAGATATCTAACAAATTGGCGACACATTTATTTGGACAGCAAGTTGAACCATTCTTTTATAAACACGAACTCGATTATGCGGGAGCGGTAACCTATGAAGTCATTTTCGATGATGAAGATTTGGCTATGGAACTGTTTTGTGCATTGAAAGAAGGCGAAATTAGTTTTCAAGAAATTGCCCACCAATACATTGAAGAACCAGAAATCCGCCGCGCCAGGGGATATCGCGGCATACAACGCCGCAAAGATTTCCGACCAGAAATTGCAGCACTGGTCTTTGCCGCCACTCCACCACAAATCCTTAAGCCGATAATTACGCCAAAAGGAGTACATCTAATTTTGGTTGAGGAAATTATTGAAGCCAAATTAGACGAGCAGCTGCGTGTTAAGATTTTGGGAGATTTGTTTGCAGCTTGGTTAAACCAACAAATCGCGGAATTAGAAATCGTGACGGAGCTACTTAGCGATCCCACTTAAGTGGCACCTCCATAGGAGTTGTTAGAGGCATATACTGCCAACTGTTTGGTTTGGGCAGACACACTTGTTAATCTAAGCTCAGCAGCAAGCAATTCGTAAGAACGTAAGCGGTCATTAAATTCCCGGCAGACATCAAAGAAGATGATTTCGTTAACGTCATAACGCTCTTGCAACGCCAGCAACTTCTCTTTACACTGATTGGCAGTGCCTACTATGTTGAGCATAACAAAATTGTTGGCGTGCTGTTGTTGTAATTGGTATGCCCGAGCTTCAGTGTCCGCGCAAATGCCTGCCACGGCTATATTACATCGGGGGGTTAGGACTTTTTCTCCGTAGGGCTGGAAAGTTTCTCGATATTCTTTGAGGATACTGGGGTTATCAAGACATCCTCGATGAAAGAGCGAATGGCTGTAGGCAAGACCTTTGTGCGCAGCTACGTGCATGCTATTGAACCCGGTACCGAGAACCCAAACTTCCGGGTAGGTCGAGATAGCAGGTGTCGTCCGTACCTGTGAATTTCCGTGCAAGTAGTCTATCAGGTACTGTATTTTCTCTTTGTAAAGGTCGAGATCCAGTTCCCTAGTTCTGCCGTCAAGAAGCGCTTGAGTTGTCAATGGATCTGCCCCACCACGACCAATCCCTAAGTCAATGCGCTGGGGAAATAATAATTCGAGCAACTTAAAATTATCGGCTACCTTTAATGGACTATAGAAGGGGAGAAGAACTCCAGCCATTCCCACACGAATCCTCTTAGTTAGTCCCGCAAGAATAGGAATTAACAGTTCCGGACTGGCAAGACCATCACCATGATGCTCTGCTAGCCAATAGCGGGAATATCCAAAAGCTTCAATCCGGGGAGCAAGTCTAATTGTCGTAGTGATTGAATCGCAGAAATCCAGAACGCCAAGACTAAGTTTTTCGCTCATAAATTAAGTAACCTCATAGTAGTAGTCCGGATTGTTTTTGTCACAGACCTGGTAAATCAACTCCTACCACTCAGAAATCGTGATCATCTTCGCCTGGTCAGCATTGTACTGTAAGGTCGTGTTCAGAGAGAGCGGTTTTTTAATACCAGCTAGCAGATCGATCGCATCTCCTATCATTAAGGTTGCGATCATTGTATTGAGGTATGAAATCGACGACGATATAACTGTTGGAGAATTTTCATATTGCTGCTTTTCTATCTGTTGATTGTGCTGAATAAATTTTTCCATATGGCTCTTCTCAGTCAAGAGTGGACCTACTAAGCCATCATAAACTCTCACTCCTGAGAACGTACACGCTACATTTTGCTGTAGGCAATACTGTACGACCAATGTCTGAATGGTAATCGGTGGGGTATCAGCACAACACACAATAAAATCCGGCTTTTTTAAGCCCTCTAAAGCTTGGTATAAACTTTCCAGAGAATTAATTTTTTGTTTACGACTATGAATTTTTATTTCAGAGTCTCTCGCTAAAATGTAGTTACGCAGTGCTTCAACCTTCGGCGTATTGAGGTCAGCTTGGCTAAAACAAAACTGGCGATTAAAGTTTGTTATGTTCACAAGATCATCGTCAATCAATATAAAGTTTTTAACGCCAGCAGCTACTAAATGTTGAACTGCGATATTTCCGGTTCCACCGCAACCGATGATACATACTAACTGTTTTAAAAGCTTCTGTTGTGGAGTATTGGGGTTTTCAACGAAATCTGAGAAAAACTCCACCTGCTTCTCAAACCGCGTCTCCTTAAAGTCATTTTCATACAAAGGTCGTACTACACCCTTTGAATCCAGAAGTGAAATAAGTTTCTCCAGCCTATCTCCCGGCAGTAAAGTGGTTAATTTGTCAAGTTGTGTTCCTGCGACCATTTGCTTCAAAGCTTCCACTACCTGTTCAGGGATATTCGATAGTATGAAATGCCGCAGACCATTGCTCAGTATGGTTTTTTGTTCCTCAGATATGAATGATAAAGATGTACTATGTTTTAAAACAATTCCTGTTTGGAATTTATTCAATATATTCATATGGTTAGCAAATTTATATTTGACTCGTCGAATGGTGTGTAAATATCTTCAGAGTTAGGATCGAGGTAGGGATGTTTTAAGTCTATTCCTTGAAGCTCAAACTGTTGGAGTATATGTGTCATCCTAGCTTCTTTTGATTCATCACCCTTGAGCCTCGCTTCCATTAAGCCATTGGCAATAAGTTGGCAACGGATGCTACCAAAATCTTCTCTAGATTTAGGCATTTCTGCTAAAGCCAGTCCTGGTGCAAGTACCTTAGTAAACAAGGGAACCTGCGGCTGAAAGTGCGATTTGTTTTCTGCATAAACAGTCTGTAGAACTGTCCGAACTAATTCGTAGTTATCTACAGGAACTCGGAGAATTCCTGAATCATAGCGTCCAAAATGCGAAGGGTTGTCTAAAACATAGAAGCCGAACGGTACTTTAAATTTGTTCAGTTGCGACGTTAAACTTTCCATGACGGCAACTGCACCTTCAGGGCTGAAGTTGAAGAATATTATAACTTTAGAGTATTCTTTTTTGCTATTACCAATTACATCTCCAACTGCCAGATAGCATCGAAGTTGAAATAAATTATGGGGCATGGTGACTACAACCAAATCACCTACAGCTGCTGCTTGATCTACTAATTGGAGATGGCGGTTTGGCTGGATATGTATCCTCGTACCTATGCCTTGCTTTTCTACTAAGAGACTACCATCTGGTTCTTGTTTCAACACGCGATATCCCGACTCAAAGAAACCTTTCCCTTTATTGCTTTTATCTAGTCGTTCGCAAAATTCCCAATCTATTCCTGCAACAGTTTTATCCCCTAAGACAGAGAAATCAGCCATCACTGCTTCACTTGCTTCTCCTACAAGCGAACCGTTGTAGTAAATGTCATATATAAACTCTCGCAGCATTGAACTCAGGATCTTAGCCTGAGTTTCTTGAGGTAATTGTTGCAACTGGACTACTACCTCGGCTGGATGCTCTACTTTGTAATTAGGATGACTGACACAAAAGTCAGATTTAATTTGAACCTGAGTAGCAATGTCTTGAAGGGACTGTAGCAGTTGCATAAAAGTTACTCCTGAAGCTATTTAATAGAGGATGGCTCTAAATTAGTTAAATTAGTTATTTCTGATTCTGCCATCCCAAAAACAGCGCTAAATGATTGTTCTGGGCGACACAATAAGCTCTTAGCAACTTGAAGTATGCAAAGACCCCTATTATTAAAGTTTTTTTGCCACTGACTTATTTCTACAATTTCATACAGCAAGCCAAGACCAACAAACTGAATAACTCGCGCCATAAAGTTAGGATAGTAATCTAGAATGGGAAAACTGCTGAGATACGCCTGAGTAAGAGCTACAATTGAGGGTTGAAGTACCTCTAAAGGTATTGTTGCCATTTGCAGAGATTTTTGCAGTTCAATAAAAGGATGTACAATTAAACTGTTAAGCCATATTAGTAAATAGTTAGAAATCACTGTTCCTAGATCAAACGCTGGATCGCCCCAACTCCAGTTTTTCCAGTTAATCAACTTAATAATGCCTTGATTTGACTGTTCTGTTTGAGAAATTAGTTTTTTCCAATCCCTGGATATTAAAATGTTATTTAACTTGAGGGTATTATATGTTACGCAGCAGTGGTGCTGATTGAGAGTAAGCTCTGCTACTGCTGATGTAAAACTTTCATGGCGATGATAATTTTTGAAAAAAATAATGCTTTCGTGAGTAAAATGACTGAAATCTTTTGGCTCAATCCTGTTTAGGAGTTGAGCAGAATAATTAGGATTTTGATAGCCTAATTTACCAGGATCTGTTTTAGCAATGAATTCGTATAATTCCTGATGATTCAGGCTATCACGATGTAGCCTTGCTAAAGTAGTCCCCAATTGGGCACCAATGGCAGAGGGAAAAGCTTTCTCTTGCCTGTAAAAATTATCTAGCTTTATATATTCTAGTGAAATAGTTTTTATTTCTTCTGGGCAAATACAACTATTAAGCAAGTACTGATAGATATTTTTATAGTTTAGTATGGTTTCCATGAGTGTATCCTCTTTAGATCGAGTCTAAGCGAAAAGTGAGAGTAAAGATAAAAATTAGAAATCTTACTCCCACTTTAGATAAAAGCTCGATTGCGACTAACAAGCAGGTGAGCATTAGATACAATCTTTAGGTTCTGCTGCAAGTGTTGCCAATGACGACCACACTGCAAAGTACGCTGCCACCTACACAAACGACGCTACCACCACCTTGAATATTAGCAATATCC